>NZ_JBIQLE010000003.1:165124-193250 GCF_044464525.1 Pusillimonas sp. | reverse complement strand
CAGGTTGGGGTCGGACGCGTAGAAGGCCGTTTTCACCAATGGAGAATGGGCGACTGCATAGGCCACCTGAAGCGCCTCGGCGCTATGGGCCGCTTCATCGACCTGTATGGTCATGAACTTGGTGGCGCCTTCGGCGTCGCGTACGATTTTCTGCGCAAGCTCCAAGGCTGAGGCGGCGAGCGCATCGTACAAAGCCTGATAGTGGGGCGAAGAGACAGAGTCGACGCTGAGGTCGCCGCGTCCCGTGGCAATGGTGATGAACGAGTCGTTGGTGGAAGTGTCGCCGTCAACGGTGATGCGATTGAAAGAGCGGTCGGCGATGCTGCGCGTCATGTCAGCGAGCAAATTCGCCGGAACAGCGGCGTCGGTGGCCAGGAAGCCCAGCATGGTGGCCATGTTGGGCCGGATCATGCCGGCGCCTTTGCTTATGCCCGTGATCGAAACCTCATGGTCGCCGATGCGCAGGCGTTGCGAGGATACCTTCGGCTGGGTGTCGGTGGTCATGATGCTGTATGCGGCCGGCAGCCAATTGGCCTTGTCGAGGCCCTTGATTGCCGCGGGAAGCGCCGCCACCAGTCGATCAACCGGCAGGGGTTCAAGTATGACGCCGGTGGAAAAGGGTAGTATCTGCTCGGCTTGCAACCCCAGTAGCGAAGCGGCTCTATTGCAGGTTTCCAGGGTTGCGTCCATGCCGCTTTGTCCCGTGCCCGCGTTGGCGTTGCCGGTATTGATGACCAAGGCGCGTATATCGCTGCCGCCCGCCAAGTGGCTTTCGCATACCTGCACAGGGGCGGCGCGGAAACGATTTTGTGTAAAGACGCCCGCCACCGCGGAACCCTGCGTCAAACGGAACACGGTCAGGTCTTTATGCCGGGCCTTGCGGATGCCGGCTTCGGCGATGCCGATATCGACCCCGTCGATGGGATGAATTTCTGATTCGGATGGGGTGATCAGGTTGACGGCCATGGAGCAGCTCGATAAAGAAAGTTGAGCGCCGCTTTGCGCCTGAATGCAGGCGTCTATTGGGCGCAGGGCGTCAGTTTACTTGAAGCCGGGCGGGGCGGAAGCAGCTGTTGCCCATGTTTGAAAAGGGCGCAGCCGGCGCCTTTTTGCAGGGCCCCGCTTCAGGCGCGCGGCATGAGCCGGGTTTGGGCGACGAGCTTGAGTTCGCCCAAAGCCTCGAAGAGGCCTTTTCGGCTTTTTTCGGACAGGCCCGAGAAAAGGTCTTGAATCCATTGCTCGTGCGAATTGGCCATGTGCTTGAAGGCGCGCCTGCCTTTGGGCGTAAGCTTGATCAGAGAGCTGCGCCGGTCGGTGAGCACTTTGTTGCGCTGAACCATTCCTTCTTTCTCGAGCTGATCGGTGATGCCGGTGATGTTTCCGTTGGTGACCATCATGTGGCGTGACAGCTCGCTCATTTTCATGCCCTCGGGGGCGCGCTGTAATTGAGCCATGAGGTCGAAACGAGGCAAAGTGGTTTCGTATTCGGTGCGCAAGCGGCCCCGGATGTCGCCCTCGATGAGATTGCAGCAAGTAAGCAAACGAAGCCATAGGCGCAAATCGTCGTGATCCTCGGGGCCGGTGAGGGTCTCGAGATCGGGGGTTTCTTCAATTGCGGCCGACGAAGCGGAGATATCGTTCATGTGGTTACAGCCAAGCCATTGACGAGGGGTTTAGTTTAATCTTCAACTAACATGATAACTGTAAACATCTGAAAAAGCAGTCATTGCCGCTCCTGTGGGAAAAACCTATTGCACACAGGATTTTTTGGCGATATAGTTTAAGCCTAAACTAAATTCGATTTGTGGCGTGGGCCGGCAATCGGGCCTATCGCTTCCCGTAGACACACACACGGAGCTAGCATGAAAATAGTATGTATCGGCGGCGGGCCCGCAGGCTTGTATTTCGGCTTGTTGATGAAGCTCAGCGATCCACGTCACGAAATCACAGTCATTGAGCGAAATAAACCTTACGACACCTTTGGCTGGGGCGTGGTGTTTTCAGACGCTACTCTTGGTAATTTGCGCGAAGCCGATCCGGTTTCCGCAGAGCAGATCAGCGAGGCGTTCAATCATTGGGACGATATTGAAATCCACTACCGCGATCAAAGCGTACGTAGCGGCGGTCATGGCTTTATCGGCATCGGGCGCAAGAAGCTGCTCAACATCCTGCAGGCGCGATGCGAAGAGGTCGGCGTCAAACTTGTTTTTGAAACTGACGTTGCCGACGACCAGGAAATCGCCCAAAAATACGAAGCCGACCTGGTTATCGCTTCGGACGGCTTGAACAGCCGCATACGCACGCGCTACGAAGATACCTACAAACCAGATATCGACACGCGGCAGTGCCGTTTCGTCTGGCTGGGCACCGAGAAGAAATTCGATGCTTTCACCTTCGCCTTCGTGAACACCGAACACGGCTGGTTCCAGGCGCATGTCTACCAATTCGAACCCGGCATGTCGACCTTCATTGTCGAAACCCTGGATGAAACCTGGCAGGCCGCCGGCCTTGACACCATGAGCCAGGAAGAAGGCATTGCTTATTGCGAAAAGCTGTTCGCCCCATGGCTTGACGGCAACCCCCTGGTCAGCAACGCCACGCACTTGCGTGGTTCGGCCATCTGGATCCGCTTCCCACGCGTTATTTGCGATACCTGGGTGCACTACCAAACTTTGCCCGACGGGCGCAACGTTCCCATCGTGCTGATGGGCGACGCCGCGCACACGGCTCACTTTTCCATCGGGTCGGGCACCAAGCTGGCGCTTGAAGATGCGATCGAACTGAACCGTTCGCTCATCGCCCAGAACCTCGACCTCAAAGCCGGACTGGATCATTATCAAGAGGTCCGCAGCGTCGAAGTCTTGAAAATACAAAACGCGGCCCGAAACTCCACCGAATGGTTCGAGAACGTCGCGCGCTACGCCGAATTCGAACCTGAGCAGTTCAGCTATTCGCTGCTGACCCGCTCGCAGCGCATTTCGCACGAGAACCTGCGTTTGCGCGATCCCAAGTGGCTAGAAGGTTACGAGCGCTGGCTTGCCGACAAGGCCGGCGCCAGTTCGCTTTCCGAACGCCCGGTGCCGCCCATGCTGACACCCTTCACGGCGCGCGACATCACGCTTGCCAATCGCATCGTCGTATCGCCCATGGCCATGTACTCGTGCGTCGAGGGCGTGCCCGGCGACTTCCACCTGGTTCATCTGGGCTCGCGCGCCATGGGCGGCGCCGGCCTGGTCATGGTCGAAATGACATGTGTCTCACCCGAAGGGCGCATCACCCCGGGGTGCCCCGGCCTCTGGAACGACGAACAGGCGGCTGCGTTCAAGCGCATCGTCGACTTCGTCCACGAAAATACCCAGGCCAAGATCGGCATGCAGATCGGTCATGCCGGCCGCAAGGGCTCCACCAAAGTAAGCTGGGAAGGCACCGACATGCCGCTCGATTCCGGCAACTGGCCGCTGGTGTCGGCATCCGCCATTCCTTACATTGAAGGCATCTCACAGGTGCCCCAGGCCATGACGCGCGAGCAAATGGACCAAGTACGCGACGAGCACGTCGCCGCCACGCGCCGCGCCGCGGCAGCCGGGTTCGACTGGCTCGAGATGCACTGCGCTCATGGTTATCTGCTGTCCAGCTTCGTTTCGCCGCTTACCAACCAGCGCGACGACGACTACGGCGGCTCGCTTGAAAACCGTATGCGCTATCCGCTGGAGGTCTTCCGCGCCATGCGCGAGGCGTGGCCCCAGAACCTGCCCATGTCGGTGCGTATCTCGGCTCACGACTGGGTTGAGGGCGGCATCACGCCCGACGACGCGGTCGAGATCGCACGCATGTTCAAGGCGGCGGGCGCCGACATGATCGACTGCTCTTCCGGCCAGGTCAGCAAGGACGAGCAGCCAGTCTATGGCCGCATGTATCAAACGCCTTTCTCCGATCGGGTCCGCAACGAAGCCGGCATCCCCACCATCGCAGTGGGCGCCATCTTCGAAGCCGACCACGTCAACAGCATCATCGCCTCGGGTCGCGCCGACTTGTGCGCGCTGGCTCGTCCGCACCTGGCGGACGCCGCCTGGACTTTGCGCGAAGCGGCCCACATCGGCTACACCGACATCAGCTGGCCCAAGCAGTACTTCCCTGCGAAGAAGCAGCTTGAAACCAACTTCGAGCGCGCAGCGGCCTACGCCGAGCAGGTGGGGGCATGAGCCCCCAAAGCTCAGAGCGCCATGCCCTGGTAACCGGCGCGTCGCGCGGCATTGGGCTGGCTGTTGCGCGCCGGCTGCTGGGGCAGGGCGCGCGCGTCACTCTCATGGGACGCGGCGAGGCTTCGCTGCAAAAAGCATGTGAAGAGCTCGACGCGGGCGATCGAGTCGGGTTCGTCACGGGTGATATCTCGCAACGCGCCGACGTGCGGGCGGCCTTCGACGAGGCCCGGCAGCGTTTCGGTCTGATCAGCATTCTCGTCAACAATGCGGGCCAGGCCGTCAGCGAGCGTTTCGACAGGCTTGAAGAGGAAGACTGGAGCCAGATGCTCGCAGTCAATCTTACCGGCACGTTTCACTGCATTCAGGCCGCGCTGCCCGATATGGTTTCGGCGCAATGGGGCCGCATCGTCAATGTGGCCAGTACGGCGGGGTTGTCAGGGTATGCCTACGTCTCCGCCTATTGCGCGGCCAAGCACGGCGTCATTGGCCTGACTCGTTCGCTTGCTCTCGAGGTTGCACGCAAGGGGATCACCGTCAATGCGGTGTGTCCCGGTTATACCGAAACCGAAATCGTGCGCGAGGCAGTCGAAAACATCATGAATAAAACCGGCATGTCCGCCGACGAAGCCAAGGCCAAACTGGCCGAGGCCAATCCCCAGGGCCGCCTCGTGCAGCCCGAGCAAGTGGCTGACGCGGTGGCCTGGCTTTGCCAGATCGGCGCATCGGCCGTCAATGGTCAATCCATCCCCGTCGACGGGGGCGAGGTAATGGTCGGTTAGTGGAACGCCTGGCGATCACGAACCCACCGCATAAGGAGCATCAAAGCAATGGAAAATACAGAGCACACCATGGCGCACCACACAGGTCCCCTGGCGGGCTATCAGGCCAAAAACTTCCTGTGGTCGGTGTCTGACGACGGCAAAGTGGCCACCATCACCCTGAATCGTGCCGAGCGCAAGAACCCTCTTACTTTTGATTCCTACGCCGAGTTGCGCGACTTGTTCCGCAAGCTGAGCTACGCCAGCGACATCAAGACCGTAGTCATCACTGGCGCGGGCGGAAACTTCTGCTCAGGCGGGGATGTTCACGAGATCATTGGGCCGCTCACCAAAATGAGCATGCCCCAATTGCTCGAGTTCACCCGCATGACCGGAGACCTGGTCAAGGCCATGCGCAATTGTCCCCAGCCCATCGTGGCTGCGGTCGACGGGGTTTGCGCCGGCGCCGGCGCCATCCTGGCCATGGCTTCTGATCTTCGCCTGGGCAGCCCCGAAACCCGAACCGCGTTCTTGTTTGCCCGCGTGGGCCTGGCAGGCGCAGACATGGGGGCGTGCGCCATTCTGCCGCGCATCATCGGCCAGGGCCGTGCGTCCGAACTGTTCTACACCGGTCGTGCCATGTCAGCGGACGAAGGCCTGGCTTGGGGTTTCTTCAACGCCCTGCACCCGTCCGAGTCGCTGCTTGAAGCGGCGCAAACGATGGCCGGCCGTATTGCTTCGGGCCCCACTTTTGCTCACAGCATGACCAAGAAAGCCATGCACCAAGAGTGGAGCATGGGCGTTGACGAAGCCATCGAGGCCGAGGCGCAGGCACAGGCGATTTGCATGCAGACGGCCGACTTCCGCCGCGCATACGAAGCGTTCGTGGCTAAGCAGAAACCCGTTTTTGAGGGCGATTGATGAAAGACACCACCTGGCTCGACTGGCCTTTCTTCGACGAGCGTCATCCCGAGATGGCTCACGAGCTTGATGCTTGGTGCCGGCAGGCGCTCGCCGACGTCGATCATTCCGACACCGACAGCGCTTGCAGGCATTTGGTCAAGGCTTTGGGCCAGGCGGGGTGGCTGCGCGTGGCCGTGCCTCAGGGTCCAGAGGGTTCCTGGGGAGGCCGTTGGCCGCAGATCGATTCGCGCGCGGTATGCATCATGCGTGAAACGCTTGCGCGCCACGACGGCTTGGCCGACTTCGCCTTTGCCATGCAGGGCCTGGGCAGCGGCGCCATTTCCATCGCAGGCAGTGATGAATTGCGCCAGCGCTATCTGCCCCGGGTCGCGTCGGGCGAAGCCATTGCCGCGTTCGCGTTGTCCGAGCCCGACGCCGGTTCGGACGTCGCCGCCATGTCGTGCGAGGCTGTGCTCGACGGCGACAGCTACGTCATCAATGGCGAAAAGACCTGGATCTCCAACGGCGGCATAGCCGATTTTTATACCTTGTTCGTTCGCACGGGCGAGGCGCCGGGCGCGCGCG
Source organism: Pusillimonas sp. (assembly GCF_044464525.1). Classification (NCBI taxonomy): domain Bacteria; kingdom Pseudomonadati; phylum Pseudomonadota; class Betaproteobacteria; order Burkholderiales; family Alcaligenaceae; genus Pusillimonas; species Pusillimonas sp. The sequence continues at coordinate 186,802 of NZ_JBIQLE010000003.1, read as the reverse complement.
GCATCACGGCCTTTGTGGTCGATGCCGACACGCCGGGGCTCGAGATCGCCGAACGTATCGATGTTATCGCTCCCCATCCCCTGGCTCGGCTGCGGTTCAATCAGTGCCGTGTACCGGTGTCGCAGCGTTTGGGCGACCCGGGCCAGGGCTTCAAGATCGCCATGATGACGCTGGACATCTTCCGCGCCTCGGTGGCGGCGGCCGCTTTGGGGTTTGCGCGGCGCGCGCTGCAAGAAGGGCTCGGCCGCGCCAAGTCACGGCGCATGTTCGGCCAAACCTTGGCAGATCTTCAGCTTACCCAGGCTGCTTTGGGTGACATGGCCACCGAAATCGACGCTGCCGCCCTGCTTACCTATCGCGCCGCATGGTTGCGCGATGTAAAAGGCGTACGCACCACCCGCGAAGCCGCGATGGCCAAGATGGCGGCCACTGAATCCGCCCAGCGGGTCATCGACCGGGCATTGCAAATGTTCGGCGGCGCAGGTGTGATGTCAGGCATGCCCGTCGAGAAACTTTATCGAGAAATCCGCGCATTGCGCATCTATGAAGGCGCTACCGAAGTGCAGCGTCTCATCATAGCCCGGGAACTGCTCAAGGACGACTGACGCCCGGCCGATCAACCAGGAGACAAAATATGGAACGCTCTGCCCATCAAGACACCTTCGCACGAGACCATCTACCGCCTGACGCGGAATGGCCGGAATTTTTGCTGGAAGGCAACCCCGACGTCGCGTATCCGGCCCGGCTCAATTGCGTCGTAGATCTGGTCGACGCTCATGTCGAGCGAGGCGATGGCGACCGCGTCGCCTTGCGCTGGCGCGAAGAGAACGGTGACAAGCGCACCATGAGCTATCGCGAATTGGCCGAGCTGACCAATCGTATTGCTCATGTCCTGATCGAAGACATGAAGCTGGCGCCCGGCAACCGGGTGCTGCTGCGCGGGCCCAACAACGTGATGATGGCGGCGTCGTGGCTGGCGGTCGTCAAGGCCGGGCTGGTGGTGGTTCCCACCATGCCGTTGCTGCGCGCCATCGAGCTCAAGCCCATTATCGAGAAAGCCCGCATTTCGGCCGTTTTGTGCGACAAGCGTCTGTCTGAAGAGCTCGAGCATTGCTTCGACAAATCGCATGCCGCATATTGCCCCGAGCTTACCGAGGTGCGTTACTTTCATGACGACGGCCACGATTCGCTCGAGAACATCGCCAAATCCAAGCCGGCCCGGTTCACGCCCTGCGATACGGCCGTTGACGACGTTTGCCTCATTGCCTTTACCAGTGGCACCACGGGCAAGCCCAAGGGCTGCATGCATTTCCATCGCGATGTGCTGGCCATGTGCGACACCTTCTCCAAGCACGTGCTGCGCATGACGCCCGATGAGGTCGTATGCGGCACTCCGCCACTGGCCTTTACTTTCGGCCTGGGCGGGCTGTTGTGTTTTCCCTTGCGGGTGGGCGGCTCGACGGTGCTGATGGAAAAGCTCACGCCCGATCTGTTGCTGGACACCATCCAGGATTTCGGCGTGACCATGACCTTCACCGCGCCCACGTTCTACAGGCAGATGGCCGAGCGCGTTTCCAAATACGACCTGTCTTCGCTTAAAAAGACTGTATCCGCCGGCGAGGCCTTGCCCGATGCAACGCGCCAACTCTGGAAGCAGGCTAGCGGCATCGAGATGATCGACGGCATTGGCGGCACCGAGATGATTCACGTGTTTGTCGCCAGCGCGCCGGAAGACGTGCGCCGAGGGGCTATCGGCACCGTCGTGCCCGGCTATGTGGCCCAGGTTGTCGATGAAGATCTCAAGCCAGTGCCCAATGGCACGGTCGGCCGCCTGGTGGTCAAGGGGCCCACTGGTTGCCGTTATCTTGACGATGAGCGTCAACGCGTCTTTGTGCAGCAGGGGTGGAACCTGCCCGGCGACACTTTCATTCAAGACGACGACGGCTATTTCTTCTATCAGGCACGCAACGATGACATGATCATCTCGGCGGGCTACAACATCGCGGGGCCTGAAGTCGAAGATGCCCTACTTAGCCACAAGGCCGTGGCCGAGTGCGGCGTCATCGGCGTGCCCGACGATCAGCGCGGCAATATCGTGAAGGCCTTCGTGGTGCTCAAGCCGGGCTTCGACGAGGGCGATGCCATGGTCAAGACGCTGCAAGACCACGTAAAGGCCCAGATCGCTCCGTATAAGTATCCACGCGCCATTGAATTCGTCGCGGCACTGCCGCGAACCGAAACAGGCAAACTCCAGCGCTTCGTACTGCGCAAGCAATAAGTTTTTTCTTTTTTACGAGAGGAATAAATGAAGATCCTGCAACCATCCGACTGGGCTCCCCCGCGCGGTTATTCCAACGGCATCATGAATGAGCTGACCGTCGGCAGCCGCATCATCTTCGTGGGCGGCCAGGTCGCCTGGAATGCCGAACAACAGTTCGAAACCGACGACCTGGCCGATCAGGTCGGCCAGACGCTGCGCAACATCGTGGCCATCCTCAAAGAAGGCGGCGCCGGTCCCGAGCACATCACGCGCATGACCTGGTATGTGGTCGACAAGAAAGAATACGTCGCCTCGCTACGCGAGATCGGCCAGCATTATCGCGAAATCATCGGCCGCAATTTCCCGGCCATGACTGCGGTTCAGGTGGCTGATCTGGTCGAAGACCGCGCCAAGGTCGAGATCGAAGTCACTGCCGTCGTGCCAGCCGCCCAGTAAGCTCCGCATGTGCTTGTAACTGCGGCTTCAGGGCCGCCCCATAAAAACTGCCCGCCAGGGAAATCCTGGCGGGCAGTTTGACTTGGGCGGCGTAGGCGCGGAAGTATCTTGAGCGTTGGGCGCCGACTACAAACCACGCCTCGCGTATCACGAACCGAGCACCACGAACGAGGCGTCACGAACGACCATATTCGAAACATTGTCGCGCGTGAGCATCGTCCAGACGGTGGCCTGCGGTTTTCGCCGGGCTCAAAGTTTGAACAGGCGTTCAGCGTTCCCGTAGCAGACCAAGGCGCGGGTATGTTCGTCCATCGGGGCCTTTTCAATGAAGTCAGCCGCCACCGAGCTGGATTCGTATGGGTAATCGACAGAGAACATGACCGCTTCGGCGCCCATCTCGCCGATGGCGCCCATCAGGGCGGCCGGAGAGCAAACTCCGGATGTAGTGATGACGATGTTGGAGCCGATGTACTCCGAGGGGGCGCGATTTAGCGTTATGCCGTTGGGGTAGGCGGCGAAGCGGCTATCGAAACGCCACCTTTGGAAAGGCAGCCCTTCGCCCATATGCCCCAGAATCAGCTTGACGCCGGGGAAGCGATCGAACACGCCGCCGAATAACAAGCGCAATGCATGAGTGGCGGTTTCCACTCCCCAGCCCCAAGCCGCTCCGGCAATGACGGGATGGCCATCGTAGGCATGGATTTGTCCGTAAATGTTGAAGGGGTGCAGGTAAAAGGGAACGTCCAGTGCCTGCAGGCTTTCCCACACCACATCGTAGGCCGGATCGTCATAGTACACGCCGTTGGTATGGCCATTGACCAGCGCGCCTTTGAATCCCATGGTCTTGACGGTGCGTTCGAGTTCTTGCACGGCGGCATGCGGGTCTTGCATGGGCAGCGCGGCGAATGCGCCGAAACGATCAGGGTTGCGGGCGACGCGAGAGGCCAGGTAGTCGTTGCTTTCTCGCGCACGGGCGATTGCCGTGTCGGTATCCTGTATCCACTGAATGCCGGGCGCATTCTCTGAAAGAATCACATAATCAACGCCCGCTGCGTCCATTTCCTTGATCCGCAGATCATCGAAATCCGATAGTTGCCGATGCAGGGCCTGAAGCGATTCCAGCGGAACCAGGCTTGAAAACCCTTTCCGATAATCGTCAAACGCGACTGCGGTAAAGTGTTCTTCAATAGCAATTTTACGAATTCGTCCCACTGGTGTTCTCCTCGATTGATGTACTTGGGCCGCTCCGCCAGGCAATTCGCCATAAGGCGGACAGGCTGTGCTGAAGCTGTTGATTCGGTCGCGGTAACCCGTTGCGTCGTCGCCGCCGGCTACGGTTTCTTGAGCTCGGCCCTGCCATGCTGGTTGTTGGCCATAACCACCTCTGTCAGCAGCCTCATGAAGGTTTTGCGATCGGCAGTCGAAAGGGGCTGCAGCAGGCGTTGCTGTGAACGCACCAGGCTGGTTTTAAGCATTTCCATCACCTTCAGGCCCTCGTCGGTTACCCGCGCCTGGCGGGAGCGGCGATCAGTGGGGTTGGTGCGGCGCTCAAGCCAGCCTTTTTCTTCCAGGCGACGAATGACGTCGGCCGAAGTAGTTCTGTCAATGCCGACTTCATAGCTGATGGCGGTCTGGTCCATCCACGGCTCAACCGCCAAGACGGTCAGGATGCCGTACTGAACCGGAGTGATGTTTTCATCCTTGCACTCTTCCAGGAACAGGGCGTAGTGAATCTGATGCAGCCGGCGTACCAGAAAGCCCGGCCGTGACCAAAGGCCCTGGCTGAACATATCGGCAACCATATCGTTACCGGAGTTGTTTGCGTGGTCTGACGACGAATCTAACCGCGACTTTTTGGTGGTGGACATTTCGCTCCCAAGAGGCCGATGATTACTCAGTTTTATGCTGTGAATGCTACTCGCGTCATCAGCATCAGCGGGCTGAGCTTTTGCGCAGTGTACTGATGAAATTTGCTGGATGTCAACGACCAAGAACGAGGACCTCTTGATATCCTACCTAGTGAAAACCCCAATGTTTCGCCTAAAAAAATCAACAGTATACTGACCATATCCATCAGTATACGTAACATTGGAAACCTATGAATTGGATCAAAATAGCCACCACCGACCAGGTGTCCGAGGACGAATCCCTCGCGATTGATGTCGAGGGCAAGCAGTTGGCCTTGCACCATACCGAGGGCGAATATTTCGCTACGGACAACGTCTGTACACATCAGTATGCGTTGTTGTCCGACGGCTATCTTGAAGATGGCTGTATCGAATGCCCCTTGCACCAGGCCAAGTTCGACCTTCGCAGCGGCAAAGCCATGTGCGCGCCCGCAACCGTCGATATTCAAACCTATCCCGTCAAAACCGAAGGCGACGATATTTTCGTCGCCCTCTGAACGTCAACGATGCCAAGGCGTTCAAATTTGCGCTAGCTCATGTCAAATATTTCGTCGATTCTTGTTGTAGGTGCGGGACAGGCTGCCGCAGTGGCGGCGGCCTCGCTGCGCGACCTGGGCTATACAGGCGCGATCACGCTGGTGGGCGATGAACTTCATCCTCCGTATGAGCGCCCGCCGCTTTCCAAAGCGGTGTTGGCCGCCGGCGCCGACGAGGAGCCGGCTCTTCATATAAAGGATGCCGAGTTTTTCTCCAACGGCGATATCGATCTGCGCTTGGGCTTGCGGGTCACTCAGTTGGACGTCGGCAATCGCCAGGCAGTGTTGTCCGATGGCGCGCAGCTGTCGTTTGATCGCTGCTTGCTGGCCACTGGGGGCGTGGCGCGCACCTTGCCTTCATTGCCGGCGCAGTCTCCGTTTGTGCACTATTTGCGCACCTTGGATGATGCCCGGCGCTTGCGGGGCTGCATGGATCGCAGCAAGCACGTGGTCATTGTCGGGGGTGGTTTTCTTGGCCTTGAAGTCGCTTCGACCGCCGTAGGCCTGGGGGCGAAAGTCAGTATCATTGAATCCGCCGACCGAGTCCTTGCGCGCGTAGTTCCCCCGGAGTTTTCGGGCTGGTTGCAAGGCCGTGCCGCCCGTTCGGGCGCCGCCCTGCACTTGGGCCAGTCTATTCAAGACGTGGATTTGTCAGGCGGCGACAGCGGCATGGCGGTCATCTCGCTGGCCGACGGCACAGTTTTGCAGGCCGATACCATTTTGGTGGCCATCGGACTCACCGCGAACAACTCGCTTGCCAGGGCCGCCGGCCTGGACGTGGATGAGACGAACGGGGGCGTGCTTGTCGACGAGCAGTGCCGCAGCAGCGCGCCCGGAATCTATGCCGCCGGCGACTGCACCAGCCAAAAACGCAATGGCCAAAGTACGGCGTTGCGTTTGGAGTCGTGGCAGAACGCCAATGAGCAAGCGCGTATCGCGGCGGCTGCCATTCTTGGCCAGCCGTCCAAGCCTGCCGCTTTTCCTTGGTTCTGGACCGACCAGTTCGACTGCAACATACAAATGCTTGGCTTGCCCCAAGCCCAGTGCGAATACATTGTGCGAGGTGAACCCGAGCCGGATCAGGGCGCGCCCAGCTTCATCATGCTTGGGCTGCGAGATGGCAAGGCATGCCAAGCTCTTGCCGTCAATGCCGGCGGCGAACTTCGGGCCATCAGGCCTCTGCTTGAGGGCGCCTTGCCCATCGACATCACCCAATTCACAAATACCGCCATAGCATTGCGCGCTTACGCCAAGGCAGCTGTGGCGGCGGCCAAAGAACCCGGATGTTAACAACTTAACAGGAGCTCTCCATGTATCAATTTCAAGCCGTTACCGGGCAAACCGTAAGGTACAAAGACGCCCCGTTATCAGAATGTGTATGGCCCGAAGACGGCCTGCACTATATTCCTGATTGGGTGTACACCAGCCAAGAAGTCTATGACAAAGAAATGGAAGTCATTTTCCAGGGCGACACCTGGAACTTCGTCGCTCTTGAGGCCGAAATTCCAAATGTCGGCGACTTCAAGCGGTCGTACGTAGGGGCCACGCCGGTTGTGGTGTCGCGCGCCGAAGATGGTTCCGTCCATGTCTTTGAAAACCGCTGCGCGCATCGCGGCGTTGAATTCTGCCGCGAAAACCAGGGAAACACCAAAGAGTTTGTCTGTCCCTACCACCAGTGGTCGTATACCCTGAAGGGCGATCTGCAGGGTGTGCCATTCAAGCGGGGCGTTGATAAGAATGGCGGCATGCCCAAGGATTTCCGCAACGAAGACCATGGTCTTCTCAAGTTGAACGTGACCGTCCTGAACGGCGTGGTATTCGCCTCGTATTCAGACAAGGTGGAGCCAATCGAAGAATACCTTACCCCCGAAGTGCTGGAAGACTTCAAGGTGGCGTTTCCCGGCAAGCCATTGAAAGTTCTTGGTTATTACCGCAACGAGCTGCCCTGCAACTGGAAGATGTACCACGAGAACCTCAAGGATCCGTACCACGCGACCTTGCTGCATTCGTTCCTGGTGGTGTTCGGGCTTTTCGTCGCTGGCGGCAAGTCGACCATGTTCACTGACACAAAGTTGGGCCGCCATAGCTTTATTGGGTCTGCGAAAAAAGACGAACTCTATGCCGATGTCGATAGCGAGACCAAACAAGAAATGCGCTCGTTTTTCGAGGGCTTGCGCCTGCGCGATGAGCGTATTTTGCATTTCATCAAAGAGTTCGACTCGCCATGGTCCGTCACCATGCATACGATCTGGCCCAACCTGGTCGTGCAGCGTGAAATGAACACTATGGGTATTCGTCAAATGATACCGAACGGCCCCAATAGCATGATCATGCAATGGACGATGTTCGGCTACGAGGATGACACCGAGGAAATGACCCGTCACCGCCTGCGCCAGGGCAACCTGATGGGGCCGGCCGGCTTCCTCGGCATTGAAGATAACGAGGCCATGAAATTCGCCCAGGAAGGGATACGCCGCTCGTCGACGGATCTGGGTGTGGTCAAGCTCGACTCCGGCAAGGTGGGTACGCCGAACACTCCTATTTCCGAAGCGGCGATTCGCGCCATGTACCAGTACTATCGCAGCGTAATGGGGTTTTAAAATGCTTATGAACGTGAATAAAAGCTATGCGTACAATCATGCGCAACTTGATGCGGCCACTGCTTTGAAACTCAAAGCGGAAATCGAGGCATTCAATGCCGAATATTGTGCCGTCTTGGATAACAAGCTGATCGACAAATGGCCCGAGTTCTTCTGTGAAGATGCCATGTATCGTGTAACGGCGCGCGAGAACGCCGATTTGGGCTTGTTGGTCGGCCTGATCTATGACGACGGCCGCGATGCCATGCATGACCGTGCCCTGGCTATCAACGAAACGCTGATGTATGCCCCGCGCTATATGCTGCACATCGTGACCAATACCAGGGTGCTCAGCCAGAGCGACGAAGGGGAAATCGAAGCCGAAGCCAACTTCCTGCTGATGCAAACCCTCATCGAAGGCCCATCCACGGTTCACTTGGCGGGCCGCTACTACGACACCTTTGTTCGATCGGGCGACCACCTGCTGCTCAAAGAGCGTCAGGTCATTTATGACACCGAAATCCTGGCCAATGATGTTGTTTATCCCGTCTAAGCGGGACTGATGCCGCAACATTCCCGCCGCCGTCTTCCTAGGCGGCGGGCACAGGACGCCACAGCGGATTGCCAGCGCAAACGCAGCGGCACCCCCCTCGTCATTCCATGCAACGCAACGAGCGTGGTGTGGCCATAGGTCTTTGAGCCTGGCCCGCATCACGCTTTCTGGCGCCGTTTGCTTGAGTATCTATGCCGCAAGTGGCAAAGCCGCCGTTGGCTGGTCCGAAATTTGAACAAATTACGACTTTTGGGACGGGAAAACCCTAGTAGCTTGATCAATGACGCTCGCATATTGTGTATGCAGTCGCATACCGAGTGTTTTTTTGCGCTATTTAACCCGTCACACATGCGTTTCACGGCAAAAGGATAGGAATATGTACAAAAAAAGGGCATTGCTGTTTGGAGGCTTGGCAATGGCAAGCTTGGTGGCGGGCCCTGTGGCGGCGGAACAAAAAGAAATTGTCGTGGGTTTTGCAGTGGCACAATCCGGTTTCATGGAGCCATACGACGAAGAGGGCGTCGAGATGGCCAGGCTTTATCTCGAACAGTTGAACCAGCGGGGCGGGGTGCTCGGCCATCAGGTTCGGCCGGTCGTCGCCGACACCAAGTCGGACCGGGTCGAGGGTTCGAAGGCGGGGTCGGCGGTTCTATCCGACGGCGCCAAGCTGGTAGTGGTGTCCTGTGATTACGACTTTGGCGCGCCGGCCGCGCTACAGGCCAACCGGGCGAACGTTATCGCAGTATCGCTGTGCGCCGGAGACGCCAAGATGGGTCCGGTCGGAGTCGGCCCATACGTATTCAGCGCGGGCAGGGCCGGCCAGTCCGAGGGTGTTTACGCAGCCAATTGGGCATTCAAAGACCGTGGTTATAAATCGGCCTACATGCTGACTGACACGATGCTCGAGTACACAAAATCCATTTGCGCCGGCTTCGAATGGCAGTGGGAAAAGCTGGGCGGCAAGATGGCCGGCAAAGATACATTCAAGAACGGCGACCCTTCTTTGGCCTCGCAGATCACGCGGCTGCATAATGCCATTGGCAGCGATAACGCCGAATTCATCATGCTGTGCACCGTTCTTCCAGGGGGCGCGACAGCGCTGCGACAGATTCGCGGCGCCGACATCGATCTTCCCATCATCAGCAGCCAGGGCATGGCAGGCACATTCTGGATGAACTCAGTTCCCGATCTAAGCAACTTCTACACGGGCCAGCAAGGCACTGTGGTGGGCGATCCGCGCGAGTCCGTGCAAAAGGTCGCACAGCAATACAAAGAGCGTGTGGGCAAAGAAATCACCCAGCCATCGGCATTTGCAATTTATGCCTGGCTCGAGTTGTGGGTGAAAGCGGTTGAAAAAGCCGGCACATTTGATTCAAAGGCCGTGCTTGAGGTGATGAACAGCTACAAGGACGAGCCTACTTTCCTGGGGCCGTACAGCTTTACGCCCGAGCTGCATATCCAGGACGCCCCCGAACAGGTAATTGTCGAAATACAAAATGGCAAGCAAAGTGGCGTTCAACTTATGGAGCGAGGCGAACCGCTGCCTGCAAACCTTTTGTACCGCATGTCCAACTAAGCGGCCATGCAGCGGTTTGAGACCACCGTAGCCTCGCATGCCACGGCCACCTGCTCGACGGGCCTCAAGGTGGAGGGGGTCAGCGTCAGGTTCGGAGCGCTGGCGGCAATTTCCAATATAAGTCTTGGCATGTCGCCGGGTCGGGTCACGGGTTTGATCGGCCCCAATGGCGCAGGCAAGACGACACTGGTCAATTGCCTCAGTGGGTTCCTGAGCCCGTCTGACGGCGGCATTTTCCTGGACGCAAAGCCGGTCGGCCGTTGGTCGCCCGAGCGCGCCCGAAAGAAAGGTGTTGCGCGGACGTTTCAGGGCGGGCGGCTGTTCGGCGAGCTTAGCGTTCTTGAAAACGTAGAGGTCGCCGGCCTTGCTTTGGGCATGAGCCGGCGCCGGGCGTCCGGTGCGGCAGCCGATCTTCTTGGCTGGGTGGGCTACGAAGGCGACCTGCATTGCAGCGCCGACGCCATACCTTATGTCGATGAACGCCGCGTCGGAATGGCTCGCGCCTTGATAGGCGACCCGAGTTATCTGCTGCTCGATGAGCCCGCTGCGGGCATGTCGGATGAGGAGTGTGCGCATCTGGGCAAGCTCATCCGGGAAATCGCGGCCTCAATGTCTTGCGGCGTGCTATTGATCGAACACAATATGGGGCTGGTGCGCGACGTGTGCGACTGGACTCTCGTCATGAGCGGCGGGCTGGAACTGGCGGCGGGAACGCCGGCTCAAACCCTTAACGATGCGAAAGTCATAGCGGCCTATCTCGGAGAGGATGAGTGAGCAAGCTTCTGCTGAGCATCCGCCAGTTGAGCGTGAATTACGGAGCGACGCCCGCGTTGCAAAAAGTCGACCTGACCGTACTGGAAGGAGAGGTGGCCTGCATCGTCGGCCAGAACGGGGCGGGCAAATCCACCTTGCTCAGCGCTATTGCCGGAGCGCTTCCCGCCAATATTTGTCAGGGGCGCATCGAATACCGTGGCGCGCCGCTCTTGGGCCGGAAGGCCGAAGATATCGCGCGCCTGGGAATCAGCTTCGTACCCGAGGGCCGGCACGTGTTCTCCGACATGACGGTCCACGAGAACCTGTTGATCGGCACTTACATGCGCTCCGACAGAAAAACGGTTAAGCAAGAGGTCGAGATGGTTTTGGATTTGTTTCCCCGCTTGCGGGAACGTCTCCATTTCCACGCCGGCCTGCTGTCGGGCGGCGAACAACAAATGCTTGTCATCGGGCGCAGCGTGCTCACGAACGTCAAGTGCATGTTGATCGACGAGCCCTCGCTGGGTTTGGCGCCCAGGGTTATCGGCGACGTTTACCGGGTCTTGCTGGCCTTGCGCGAAAAGCGGGGCCTCACGCTATTGATCAATGAACAAAGTTCGAACCGGGTCATGAAGTACGCCGATACGATTCATGTGCTGCGGGGTGGACGGATGCGCTTGTCGTCTTCCGCGCAATCATTGTCCGACGGGGTTGCCGTGAAGGCGGCGTACTTTGGCTTGGATCAGCCGGAACAGGCCCGGGCGGGAGTGGTCTGATGCAAATGATTCTGGACGCCGCTAGCCTGGGCAGCTTGTATGCCCTGGTGGCCTTGGGTTTAGGCTTGTTGATGGGGGTGCTGAGGCTGATCAATTTCGCGCACGGCGATTTCATCACCATCGGTGCGTATGCCCTGATCCTGCCCACGGCCGATGCCGTGACGCACATGCTGTTCGTGGGATGGAGCTGGGCGGCAGTGGTGCTGGTGGTGTGCGCGGTGGTCGTCGTCGCGGCGCTGGTTTCGGATGCGGTACTGTTCAAGCCCCTCAGGACCGCGTCCGTCGGTACGTTGCTGATCGCTTCATTCGCGCTGAGTTATTTCATCCAGAGCGGCATCATGATGATCTACGGCGCGCGTCCAAAAGGCATCGATCTATGGCCGGCACTGAACAAGACCATCATGCTGGGCGATATTCGGGTTTCGCTGGTTCAATTGGTCACCATAGGCGTGACGATCGTGCTGCTGGCGGGGTTGGGCATTTTGCTCAAATACACGCCAATCGGCCTGCAAATGCGAGCGGCGGCCACCGATTTCAAGATGGCTCGCCTGCTGGGGGTAAGAGGCAACCGGGTTATCGCCGTCGCCTTCGCCCTGAGCGGCGTGCTGGCCGCGGCAGTGTCCCTGCTGTTCATTGTGCAGACGGGAGCGTTGTCGCCCACCCTGGGCCTGCCGCTGATGATCTTCGGTTTCGTTGCCACGGTGATCGGCGGCATGGGCAGCCTGATCGGAGCGGTGGCGGGGGGCTTCATCATCGGCGTTTCCATGTCGCTGTTTCAGGCTCTGCTGCCGCCCGATCTGCGCGACTTCCGGGACGCGTTCGCGTTTGGGCTGATCATCCTGATTCTCGTTTTCAGGCCAAAGGGCTTGTTCCCCTCTCGCGCTTTGACGGAACGGATTTAAACCGCCATGTCCAAAAAACTCAACGCTCCCGCGTTTTTCACCCCGATCGCTCTCATATCGATCCTGGCGCTGGTGGTCGCCCTGACATATTTGCTGGGTGGCGAACGCCAACACATCACTGTCACCGAAATGCTGGTCCGGATGATCGCGGTGGTGGGAATTTATCTGTTTGTAGGCAATTCCGGCCTGTTGTCGTTCGGCCATGTCGGTTTCATGTGCCTGGGCGCCTACACGGCGGCGTGGGTCACGCTCGACCCCATGTGGAAACGCATGATGCTGTCCGCATTGCCCGACGTGCTGCGCAATCACGCTTATGGCTTCGAAATCAGCCTGGTGCTGGCGGCTGTGCTATGCATGGTGCTGGCGCTTATGCTGGGGGCGGTCATCATGCGAATGTCGGGCCTTGCTTCCACCATCACCACATTCGGGTTTCTCGTGGTGTTGAACAGCGTGTTTCCAAACTGGTCGTCTGTTAGGGCTGGCACAAGCTGGATTAGCGGCATTCCGACATTTGTCACGCCGTTCTGGGCGCTGCTGGCGGTGGCTGTCTGCATCGTGCTGGCATGGATATACCAGCGGTCAAGATACGGGCTCATGCTGCGCGCCACCCGCGAGAGCGTGCCGGCGGCGCAGGCTTGTGCCGTCTCCATCGTGAAGATGAGGCTGCTGTCCTTCGTATTGAGCGCCGGCATGTGCGGAGTGGCGGGAGCCATGTATGCGCATTTCGTGGGATTTCTGTCGCCGGACGCCTTGTATCTCGACGCCACGTTCATTCTGCTGGCCATGCTGATCATCGGCGGCAGCCGCAGCCTGACAGGAGCGGTAGCGGGAACCGTGGCGGTGTCCCTGCTGATCGAGGCGCTGCGGCTGGCCGAAGGCGGGCTTCAGGTGGGCGCGACAACGCTTGCCCTGCCCGGCGGCGTACAGCCGCTTGGTTTGGCGGCGTTCCTGGCCGTGGTGCTGCTTCTGCGGCCGGACGGCCTGACCAAGGGCCGCGAGTTGTCGGGCCGCCGGGCGGGTTCCAGGTCGCACTCGGCTGCGCGCGCCGAGGCCGCCGCAAATTAACCGCAACTACTGCATTATTTATCTGAATTATTTATAGAAGAGAGAATCAACATGAGTAACTTAGCCGAAAGTTTGGACCGGAGCGATGCCGAGTTTTTTCAAGAAAGAGGCTTCGGGGGCCGTCTTGGCTTCGGCACGCGCCCGGCGCTGATCGTCATCGACCTTAGCAATAGCTTTACCGACTCATCCCAGCCATTGGGTTCCGACCTAAGCGCCCAGATCGATGCTACGAACATACTGACGCATGTTGCACGCCAGAAGGGCGTGCCGGTGATTTTCAGCATGGTGCGCTACGAAGACGCGAACGTGCGTGATGCTGGAATCTGGCATCAGAAGATGCGGGGGCAATCTACCTTGCATGTCGGCGGCGAGGGCTACCAATTGGACAAAAGGCTGGACCGCTCCGACGGTGATATCTTGTTATACAAGAAGTACGCATCGTGTTTTTTTGGGTCCGACCTGATATCGCGTCTGGTAAGTTACGGCGTCGACACGCTCATCATGACAGGCACTTCCACGAGCGGGTGCGTGCGGGCCACCGCGGTGGATGCGGTGCAACTGGGTGTCAGGCCGATGGTCGTGGCCGAAGGCGTGGGCGACCGCTCGGCAGCATCCCATCAGCAAAGCCTATTCGACATCGACACCAAATATGGTGACGTGGTGAGTCTGGCCGAAACCAAGCAGTACCTCGAGGCGTTGCCCTCTCGCTAGAAGACCTTGCGAGCCGGCCCATCGCTTACTGGATGCGCCGGCCCGGGCAAAGCGCTAGGCCGACGTCAGCAAGGGATGCCAGAGCTCTGCTGAACTGAGCAGCCGGTGATCTTGTTCGTAATTCGCAACTAACTGGATGCCAAGGGGCAGCCCCTGGGCGTTGCAGGTGGTCGGAAGGTGCAGGCAGGGCCAGCCCAGCATGGACCACAGTTTGTTGAATGCAGACGCGCCGGTGGAATCGAGCCCGGCCGGCGCAGCGCCGGGCGCGCTGGGTGTTATCACTACGTCGATGTCGGCGCCGATTATCGAGGCCCAATCGTGTCGCAACCGGTGTTGAGCACATCGGGCCGCGGTGTAATCGGCGCGGGGTATGCGCCAGCCGCGTTCAATGGTTTCCAACAGTCCCTTGCTAAGCTCGTCCGGCCGTAAGTCTGCGACGGGTTGCAGGTTGCGCGCGATCTCGAACTCCATGATCACGGTGTGCAACCGCGCGAATTCTGCGGCGTGGGTGAAAGGGGCCGGGGTCTCTATGACGACATCGTGGCGGCGCAAGGTATCGCACGCAGCCAATAGCGCCTGCTTGGCGTCGTCATCCAGTGGGTGGCTGGAGGCATCCAGGATCAAGGCCGCCTTTTTCAGGGGTGCGAGGCCTGTTTGCAAAGAGGGGTAGGGCAGTAAAACGTCGGCCACCCTCCGGGCTAGGGGCACATCTTTTGCAAACCAACCTATGACGTCAAGGGAACCGCAGGTTTGCTTCAGCCCCTGCCGTTGCACAGCTTCGAATGACGGCTTGAAGCCGACCACGCCACAGAACGCCGCGGGGCGGATGATGGATCCGCCCGTTTGGGTGCCAAGCGCGAATGGCACCATGCCGGCGGCTACGGCGGCCGCTGATCCGCTGGAGGAGCCGCCCGGCGTATGAAGCGTGTTGTGAGGATTGCGGGTAGGGCCGGGCGCCCGAAATGCGTATTCCGCGGTTACCGTTTTGCCTAACGGGATGGCGCCCGCATGACGTAGCTGGCTGACGCAGGCGGCATCGAAGGCGACGGGGCGAGCATCGGCCGCGGCTGAGCCGCAGCCCGTCGGCATGCCGGCCACGTCGATGACATCTTTTATCCCGAAGGCAAGCCCGGCCAGGGTTCCCGTGGAGGGTGTTTCGGAAGATAGCGACGCAGCATCCGCAAGGCGGGTCCACGCTTGCAAGGCTGCATCCTGCTCTAAAACTTGCTGTCGTAATAGGCTTGGCGTCGCACTTTCAAGGTCGGCATGGGATTGATCTTGGGAGCGGGCGCCCTTGGCGGTGTACATGGCTTTTCCTAACTGAGGATGAATCGCGGACACACGCCGCAAGTTTTTAAAATTCAAGATAAACCAAAATAAACACAATATACCAAAATTGGTTCAAGAAGGAGGGAGGACGGCACGACCTGAGGGAAACGTTGCACGGCTTGAAATAGAAAAATTCATCTAATGGCCGTTGGTGATTTCGTTTGCGTCAACGGCTGATCGAAGCCAGCGCTTGAAGAGCTCAACGGCGGGCTTGCGGCTATCCCGACTGAGCACGAAGTATGAATTCTGGATGGCAATGCTGTGATTGAACGGTGACGCCAAATCGCCATTACGCAGCTCTTTGCGGCACAAACATGGCGTCGTGACGAGCAGACCTTTGCCGCGCACGGCTGCGTCTATGGCCAATGCCGCGTGGGTAAAGCGGGTGCCCTGCTGCCGGGTTTCAGGTTCATGCCCCACATGCGTCAGCCACTGGGACCAGAATGAGGCGCCGCCGTATTTAGAGCCGCGTTCGTCGTGTAGCCATGGAAACTGGTCCACATCCTGTATTTGCTTAAGACCGCCCGCACTCAGCAGTTCGGGGCTGCAAACCAGTTCGATTGTCAGCGGTAGAAGCAGTTCGACGTCAAGGTCGCCAAACCCGTCCTTGCCCAGCACTATGACGATGTCACTTTCTTGCGCCCATAGCCTGAATGTGTGGGCTTCGTCTTGCGGGTTGGCGCCATCCGGCGCCGGCTCGCGCATGCGGGTTGTTACACGTAGATCGATATCTGGATGCGAGGCTAAAAAGTCATGCGTCAACGGCATGAGCAAAGACATGGCGAACGACGGCGGGGCGCTGACCGAAAGCAGGCCGGTGTCTCTGTGCCGGCGCACCGTGTCGACGGCGGTGCGCAACGAGGCGAAGCCTTCACGAATATGGGGAAGGCAGGCGCGCGCGGCCGGCGTCAGCGCGAGGCCGCGATGCATGCGTACGAACAGCTCTACCCCCAGGTACTGCTCGAGTTGCCGGATTTGATGGCTGATGGCGGTGGGTGTGACATGCAGCTCTGCGGCGGCGTTCTTGAAACTGAGCAGCCGGGCTGAGGTCTCGAAGGCACGCAAGGCGGTCAGTGGAAGATGGGGCAGCGACATTCGGTCTTTCGGATGAATTAAATTGATCTCTAGCTCAGTTTATATCGTTTGCCCCAAAAATGGTACGTCTCTATATTGAAGCTGGGCGGCGTCTGCGTTTTTATCGGTGTATCGAGGTATGCGTTTTATGTTAGAGCTGTGTGTAAATGGCGTGGTCAGCCAGGTCGAGGCAGACGAGGACACACCACTGTTGTATGTGTTGCGCAACGATCTGCAGTTGAACAGTCCCAAGTATGGCTGCGGCCTGGGCGAATGCGGTGCGTGTACGGTGCTGCTCGACGGCATGGCGGTGCGTTCCTGCGTGATTCCGGCGGGCGCCGCCAAGGGACGCAGCATTACATCGCTTGAAGGGCTCGGGTCGCCGGACGCTCTGAGCGTGGTGCAACAGGCTTTTGTCGACAGCCAGGCTGCGCAATGCGGCTATTGCACAAGCGGCATGATCATGGCCACACATGCTTTATTGATGAGTAAACCTCACGTAAGCAAAGACGATGCGCAACGAGCGCTTCAATACAACTTGTGTCGTTGCGGAACCCATGTGGAGATCATCGAGGCGGTGATGCTGGCGGCGGCCAGGCTTGGCGGCCGAGGTGGGCTATGAATGTAATTTACGACGCTCACGACTTTTATACCTGGGCCGCAATAGTGCTGCGAGCCCCGGATGCGGCCTGGGATGGCTGCAGATATGTCGGCAGCGAGCTTGATTACGTGGACGAAACTCACGCAAAAGAGCTGGGCCTGGACTATCAACTGGTTCGTGATGGACAGTTTTGTGCGGTGGCGGCCGGCAGCCGCGAAGCCGCGCTCCAGGTGGCGGCTGCCTTGCAGCTTGCCTGGCGGCCTTCAGTTGTGGCTAAACCGCCGATAGCGGGCTCTCCTGGCGGCGATCATGCATTTCAGCGACAGTACCGGTGGCATGCGATGGCCTCGCCCACAGGGCGTGCGCCGTTGCATGACGCGGCCGTCTACACCGACCCGCCCTGCAGAGCCGAATGGGCGGGTGACGCGCTGGCCCTCGTTTTGGGAGCGGGGCGGAATACTGAGATTATTGCCGAGGCTGCAGCGATCTTCGGCATCTCCGAGACCAAGGTGGCAGTGACGAACATCGCCGCCAATACCGACCAGGCGGCCTATGATGCAGCGCTTGACGCCGCCATCGTGGCACGTGTCATTCAGCGTCCCGTACACGTATGGCCGGTGCGCGAATCGGGCCACGACGCCATGCTGTTAATAAAGCATAGCGCCGACATCGATGCTGAAGGCCGGCTGCAAGCCTGGATGACAACGTCCGGCCAGCCAGAAGCATTACGCCCCAGCGCGGCCTTTGTGGCCGCCCGGGGCGGGCAAGAGGCGCTGCGGTTCGGATCAGCTTCGGCAGCCCGCGGCGCTCGACCCCAGGAAGCTTATTTTTCTTTGCACACCGTTGGGCCTTCGATTTCAACCATCCGGCTCGACAGCGCTATAGATGCCAATGCGCAACAGACCGCCGATGTGTTCGCCCAGGAGTCATTCGTGGATGAGGTGGCGCGTGAAGTCGGCCACGACCCTATCCAATGGCGCTTGCGGCAACTGCAGGATCCGGCCGGCCGCGCCTTGATAGAGCAGGTTGCCGCGGCGGCAGGCTGGCGTGACGGCGTGCGCGGCCGCGGCGCCCGCACGGTCGACGCGGTCGTCCGCCGCGGCCAGGGCTTCGCTTGCGTACAGCAATTGGATGAGTCTCTGGATCCTCCGCAAAGGGCCTGGGCCGCCTGGGTTGTGGATGTGTCCGTCGACGCTTCAGGGCTGGTCAATCTCGACAACATCACTGTCGGACATCACCTTGATGATTTACTGGTTGCCAACGCCGACGACCCGCGTTGGGGACCCGAATTGGCCAACGCCGCGCAGGCGTTGTTGCGCTCAGGCAGCGCGCATGATCGGTGGCTTGCCAATGAAGATGGCGCATCAGCTTCCGGACAGTCAAAATCAACCATCGCCGGTACCGGCGTGGCGCCACGTACTGTGTCGACACAAGCCGCATCTGCCCAGAAGGCGTTGGCGCAACCCGCTAAGTTGTCGACCAGCGCCGCGCTGAGTTTGCCGGCGGCAGCGGCAGTGGCCAATGCAATCTTTGATGCAACGGGCGTACGGCTTTATGAAGCGCCGTTCGAATTGAGCCTGACGAATCCGACCCTGAGCCTAAAAACGGACGACATGGATACGCGGGAAGGGCCTATACCTTCGAACACCCGGCGACGACGCAGATTCCGGGGTGCCGCGGGTTGGATGCTCGGCCTGGCCGGCGGCGTCACCGGCGCGGTCCTGGCCGCGGTTCCCTGGCGTCCGGCGGTGCCTCCAGTCAAGCCTGATTTGTCGGTTTATTCTTCCGAAGCCATTGATCGAGGGCGATTGATAGCGGCCGGCAGCAATTGCGTGGCGTGTCACACAGCGCCAGGCGGCGTGAAGAACGCCGGCGGCCTGGCCATGGATACGCCATTCGGAACCATCTACACCACCAACATCACTCCTGATCCGGAAACCGGCTTGGGTTCATGGTCGTTTGCGGCCTTCGATCGCGCCATGCGCGAAGGCATAAGTCGTGACGGACGGTTTTTGTATCCCGCGTTTCCGTACACGTCGTTTGCCAAGTTCTCGGATGGCGATATGCAGGCGCTATATGCCTATTTGATGTCCGAGCCGGCTGTAAAATCACAGCCCCCCGAGACGAAACTTGCGTTCCCGTATAACCTGCGCCCTATGATGGGGTATTGGAACCTGCTGTTTCACAAGAACGAGCCCTATGTCTACAACGACGAACAATCCACGGTGTGGAACCGCGGCGCGTACCTGGTTCAGGGGCCGGGGCATTGCATGGCTTGTCATAGCCCGCGCAACGCGCTGGGCGCCGAGAAGAACGGCCCCTCCGATTTTCTGGCGGGCGGAGTCGTAGACGGCTGGGATGCGCCGGCGCTGAACGGCACGGCGCCGGTTACCGCGCCCTGGACCACCCAGGATATGTTTCAGTACCTGCGTACAGGTTTCTCAGACAGGCATGGTGTGGCCGCGGGCCCCATGGCGCCGGTGATAACCAGTCTGCAAAGCTTGCCCGATAGCGATATTCAGGCGATGGCTGTGTATTTAAGCAGCTTGGGCGCCAAGCCCGAATCAGCCCAGGCAAAAGACGCGCTCAAGACAAGCTCGCAAGAACCTCGCCTTGCGTCGCCCGAGCTTCGCGTCCTGTCGCTGGCTGGACAAAACATTTATGAAGGTGCATGCGCGGCTTGCCACGATTCCGGGGCCGGCGTACCGTTGTTTGGCGTGCGTCCGAGCATGCCGCTCAATACCAATATTACCGCTGACAAACCCGACAATCTGATTCGCATCGTGCTCGAGGGCATATCCCAGCCTGTGGATCCGGCTCTGGGCTATATGCCCGGCTTTGCCGATGTGTTGCAGGACGACCAAATTGCCGAGCTGGCATCGTATCTGCGCGGAAAATATGCGTCGCAGCACAAGCCTTGGGATAACCTTGAACAAAGCGTGCAGCGAGTGCGCGCAGAAAGCGAACGGCACGCCGCAAGCATGTCAGGAGCCTTGCCATGAGCAATACCCGTACCTTCGATCCGGCGTTGCGCGACATGCAACTGACAACGGTCGACCTAGAGCCGGTTTCGCGCGAACGCTTGAACACCCGTGGTGAACCGCCTGCCCGGCATGCCGTAAACCTGGTGGCCAAGGGCCGAGTCGATACTTACATAACCATTACCGACACGGGCGAGGTCGTCGCGGTCAACGGTCACGTCGATCTGGGAACAGGCGTGCGCACGGCGTTTTCGCAGATAGTGGCCGACGAGCTCGATGTCCCGTTGAGTCGGGTACGCATGGTGTTGGGCGATACGGACAAAACCCCTGACCAGGGCCCCACCACGGCCAGCGCATCCATTCAAAGCGCGGCGGTGCCCATGCGTCGCGCCGCCGCTCAAGTGCGCCGGATTTTGTTGCAAAGGGCCGCCCAGGCGCTGCGCTGCCCGATTGACGAGCTGAGCGTGGCGGACGGGGTTGTCTATCAAGCAGGCAGTACCACGGGCATCCCGTACCAAGACCTGCTCAAAGGCGAACGCTTTGAGCTGGACGTTTCGGCTGATGTGCCACTAAAAAACCCCAAGGACTATCGTTACGTCGGCCAGTCCGTTCCACGCGTCGACATTCCCGCCAAGGTCAGTGGCGGCCTGGTGTTCGTACACGATTTTCGGCTGCCCGGCATGCTGCATGCACGCGTGGTGAGGCCGCCTTATTACGGGCGCGATGTGGGCGACATGATAGGCCACAGCCTGGTGTCAGTGGACACGGGCTCAATAGCCCACATTCCTGGCATCGTGAAGACCGTAGTGATAGGCGACTTCGTGGCCGTGGTGGCGCGTCGTGAAGAGCATGCCATCAAGGCCGCCAGGCTCTTGAAGGTGGAATGGCGCAATCCCCCGCCTTTGGTTGATCTGAGCGACATCGAGGTGGTTTTGCGCAAAGCCGAATCGACCCGGCGGGTGCTGGAAGAGCAGGGCGATGTGGATCACGCGCTTGAATCCAGTTCCGATACTTTGCAGGCCACCTATGTGTGGCCATACCAGATGCACGGGTCCATCGGGCCTTCCTGCGCGGTGGCCGACTTCCAGGACGACAAAGTCACCGTCTGGAGCGGCACGCAAAACCCGCACTTCCTGCACGTCGACATCATGACGCTGCTTGATCTACCCCCCGAAGCCGTGCGTATTGTGCGCATGGATGCCTCGGGATGCTATGGGCGCAATTGCGCCGATGATGCCTCGGCCGAAGCTGCTCTATTGGCGCGCGAAGTGGGCGCACCGGTGCGCGTGCAGCTTATGCGGGCCGAAGAGCACGCCTGGGAACCCAAGGGAACCGCTCAATTGATGGATGTCAGGGGCGCTGTCACGGGCTCTGACACGCTGGCCTACGAATTCACCAATCGCTATCCCTCTAACAACGCGCCCGTGCTGGTGCTGATGCAAACCGGCAAGCAGCCGGCTGATCCCATAGTCGAGCACAAGGGCGACCGCACTGCCGTGCCGCAATTTCGTTTGAGCGACACGCGAATCTGCGTACAAGATATGGCGCCCGTCGTGCGAGCGGCATGGATGCGGGGTGTTTCGGCGCTGCCGAATGTTTTTGCGCATGAGTCGTTTATT